>NZ_JCAXDU010000057.1:0-1439 GCF_059759155.1 Rhodococcus sp. GQ147 | reverse complement strand
CAGCCTGAGAGGTGATGCGTACCCGTTGAGGGGAATTCAGTGATCCTATGCTGCCGAGAAAAGCCTCTAGTGAGTTGGTACACGGCCCGTACCCCAAACCGACACAGGTGGTCAGGTAGAGAATACCGAGGCGATCGAGAGAACTGTGGTTAAGGAACTCGGCAAAATGCCCCCGTAACTTCGGGAGAAGGGGGACCACGCTCGGTGACCGGACTTGCTCCGTGAGCTGGGGGTGGTCGCAGAGACCAGAGAGAAGCGACTGTTTACTAAAAACACAGGTCCGTGCGAAGTCGTAAGACGATGTATACGGACTGACGCCTGCCCGGTGCTGGAAGGTTAAGAGGACCGGTTAGCGGAGCAATCCGCGAAGCTGAGAATTTAAGCCCCAGTAAACGGCGGTGGTAACTATAACCATCCTAAGGTAGCGAAATTCCTTGTCGGGTAAGTTCCGACCTGCACGAATGGCGTAACGACTTCTCTGCTGTCTCGACCACAGACTCGGCGAAATTGCATTACGAGTAAAGATGCTCGTTACGCGCGGCAGGACGAAAAGACCCCGGGACCTTCACTATAGCTTGGTATTGGTGTTCGGTTCGGTTTGTGTAGGATAGGTGGGAGACTGTGAAGCTCATACGCCAGTATGGGTGGAGTCGTTGTTGAAATACCACTCTGATCGTATTGGACCTCTAACCTCGGACCATGATCTGGTTCAGGGACAGTGCCTGGTGGGTAGTTTAACTGGGGCGGTTGCCTCCCAAAATGTAACGGAGGCGCCCAAAGGTTCCCTCAGCCTGGTTGGCAATCAGGTGTCGAGTGCAAGTGCACAAGGGAGCTTGACTGTGAGACTGACAGGTCGAGCAGGGACGAAAGTCGGGACTAGTGATCCGGCACCGGCATGTGGAAGCGGTGTCGCTCAACGGATAAAAGGTACCCCGGGGATAACAGGCTGATCTTCCCCAAGAGTCCATATCGACGGGATGGTTTGGCACCTCGATGTCGGCTCGTCGCATCCTGGGGCTGGAGTAGGTCCCAAGGGTTGGGCTGTTCGCCCATTAAAGCGGCACGCGAGCTGGGTTTAGAACGTCGTGAGACAGTTCGGTCTCTATCCGCCGCGCGCGTTAGAAACTTGAGGAAGGCTGTCCCTAGTACGAGAGGACCGGGACGGACGAACCTCTGGTGTGCCAGTTGTCCCGCCAGGGGCATGGCTGGTTGGCTACGTTCGGAAGGGATAACCGCTGAAAGCATCTAAGCGGGAAGCCTGTTCCAAGATGAGGTTTCTCACCCCCTCGAGGGGGTAAGGCCCCCGGCAGACCACCGGGTTGATAGGCCGGAACTGGAAGCCCAGCAATGGGTGGAGGTGACCGGTACTAATAGGCCGAGGACTTACCACGAAGATGTTACGCGTCCACTGTGCGGTATCTGAAACAACACACACAGAT
>NZ_JCAXDU010000056.1:0-1442 GCF_059759155.1 Rhodococcus sp. GQ147 | reverse complement strand
TAGTGCCCCATAGAGTGGTGTAACTCGGTGGCCGAGATCGTCTGCGATTCCGTGTTGTGCACGGGTGTAGAGCGGCCACCGTGTGATCCTTCGAGTCAACCTTCTACCGAATCCTCGAACGGAGTCATCACGATGACCGCACCTCATATTGTCGACCCTGCAGGCCTGCTTGGCCAAGCCCTCGCCGACGCGTCGCCGGATCTGATGCGCGAGCTACTGCAGACCATGATCAACGCATTGCTCTCCGCCGATGCCGACGCCGTGTGCGGCGCCGAGTGGAACGCCCGCTCGGAACAGCGCACCAACCACCGCAACGGCTACCGCCACCGGCCCCTGGATACCCGGGTCGGCACCGTCGACGTCGCCGTCCCGAAGCTGCGCTCGGGCAGCTACTTCCCCGAGTGGCTGCTCGAGCGCCGCAAGCGAGCCGAGTCCGCGCTGATCACCGTCGTAGCCGACTGCTATCTGGCCGGGGTGTCTACCCGCCGGATGGACAAGCTGGTCAAGACCCTGGGTATCGACTCGCTGTCCAAGTCGCAGGTCTCACGCATGGCCCAGGACCTGGACGAGCAGGTCGCCGCGTTCCGGCACCGCCGCCTGGACGAGGCCGGGCCGTTCACCTTCGTCACCGCCGATGCGTTGACGATCAAGGTCCGCGAGAACAAGCAGGTCGTCAAGGCTTCCGTGCTGCTGGCCACCGGCGTCAACGGCGACGGCCACCGCGAGGTGCTGGGCATACAGGTCGCCACCAGTGAGACCACGGCCTCGTGGAACACCTTCTTCGCCGACCTGGTTGCCCGCGGCCTGGGCGGGGTGCGGCTGGTGACCTCCGATGCCCACGCCGGGCTCATCGAGGCGATCGCGGCGAACCTGCCCGGCGCCGCGTGGCAACGCTGCCGCACCCACTACTCGGCGAACCTCATGGCCGTGTGCCCCAAGTCCATGTGGCCGGCCGTGAAGGCGATGCTGCACAGCGTCTACGACCAGCCCACCGCGGAGGCGGTCAACGCGCAATTCGACCGGCTGCTGGAGTACGCCGAGCACCGGCTGCCCGAGGTCGCCGACCACCTCGGCGACGCCCGCGAAGACCTGCTCGCCTTCACCGCATTTCCCGACGACGTGTGGCGACAGATCTGGTCCAACAACCCCACCGAGCGGCTCAACCGCGAGATCCGCCGCCGCACCGACGTCGTGGGCATCTTCCCCAACCGGGATGCCATCGTCCGCCTCATCGGCGCCGTCCTGGCCGAGCAGACCGACGAATGGGCCGAAGGCCGCCGATACCTCGGCCTAGAAGTGCTCAGCCGCTGCCGGCTCACCCTGACCACCAACACCGACACCAGCCAGGCGACGGAGGTGAGCACCGATGAACTGATGCAACTACCCGCCTGACCACCAACGAAGGATCAAAAACGAGTTACACCACTACCAGGGGCTTGACC
>NZ_JCAXDU010000055.1:0-1446 GCF_059759155.1 Rhodococcus sp. GQ147 | reverse complement strand
CCCGGGTTGGTTCAGTTCGCGGCCGCGGTGCGGTTCCCGGGGCGTTTGCGTGGCCGGTAGGACGGGCCGTCCATCAGGATCTGGTGGCTGGTGTTGATCAACCGATCGAGCAGGGACTCGGCCACGACCGGATTCGGGAACAGCGGATACCAGTCTTTCGGGGCCCGGTTGCTCGTCAGAACCAACGGCTTGCCGGCGATCGCCCGGTCGGATACCAGATCGTAGAGATCATCGGACTGGGTGGTGGTGTGCTCGCGCATCGCGAAGTCGTCGATGATCAACACCAGCGGCCGGGTGTATTCGCGCATCCGTTGGCCGATGGTGCGGTCGGCGTGTCCACCGGCCAGATCGGCGAGCATCCGGGAACACTTGACGAACCGCACGTCCCCGCCGCGTCGGGCCACATGATGCCCTAGCGCTTGTGCCACATGGGTTTTGCCGACGCCGACGGGTCCGTAGAGGATCACCGACTCGCCGGCGTCGAGCCACCGCAGCGCAGCGAGATCCCGCAGCATCGCGGCCGGGAGCTTCGGGTTGGCGGTGAAGTCGAAGTCCTCGAAGGTGGCCTGCTGCTCGAACTTGGCCCGGCGCACCCGCCGGGCCAAGGCGGCGGTTTCGCGGCGGGCGATCTCGTCCTCGCAGAGCACCTGCAGGAACTCGAGGTGCCCGAGCTGCCCGTCGCGGGTTTGCGCCAGGCGCGCGTCGAGGGTTGTCGAGCATGCCGGTCAGCTTCAAGGTTTTCAACGCAGCCCGCAGGCTGGGATCATGGATGGTCATGACAGGTGTCCTCACAGCATCTAGTGAAAGTAATTGCAGTTCAATATTCCTGGCGATATGAACGGATCAAGCGGATCGTTCGGTGTCGAACGCGGCCGGCCCGCGCAACAACGCCGGCGCGGTGACCCCGGCATCGGCGACGTCCTGGCCGTCGTGTTCGGTGCCGGCGACGAGGATGCCCTTGACCGTGCGATAACGCGGATCACCGACCTCGAGGGCACGGGCGCAGGCCGCATCGATGCGGGCATCGTCGTAACGCGACCGCAGCCGGATGATGCCCTGGATCGATCGCAGTCGATGGATCGCGTTGACCTGGGACAACTCGTCGACGATCGCGACCGCGCCGGGTCCGATCTGCTCGGCCTGGACCCGGCACCACACCACCGTCTGCAACGTGAACGCGGTCTTCTCCGGCGGATAATGCTCGGGATTGGTCGCTCTCCCGGACAGGCGGCGCACATGGGTGGCCACGACCTGCTCGTCGTGGAAGATCTGCACCACATCCCCGGCGGTGCGCACCAGCAATCGTCGGCCGATCAGCTGCCACGGCGCCGAATACAACGCCTTGCCGGCCTTGACGTGACAGTCCGGGGCGAGTTTGCCGGTGGAGTAGACCACCGGCTCGAACCTCCTGGGCGGCAACGGCGTCAGGGTGTGCTTTTCGACGGC
>NZ_JCAXDU010000053.1:0-1600 GCF_059759155.1 Rhodococcus sp. GQ147 | reverse complement strand
CGAAGCTTGTGCGTGCGGCGCGGCCGGTCCTGGATCGGTTGGCCGATCAACTCGCCGATGCGCCGGTGACGATCTTGCTCGCCTCGCAGGATGCGACCATCGTCGATCGGCGGGCCGGGCAGCGGTCACTGCTCGGCCGTCTCGACCGTGCCCAGGTCGCCCCGGGGTTCATCTTCGCCGAGGAATGCGCCGGAACCAACGGGATCGGCACCGCCCTCGAAGAACGCAAAGCGTTCCGGGTCCGCGGGGAAGAGCACCTGCTCGAGGCGTTGCATCCGCTGGCCTGTGTCGGCTCCCCGATCGTCGATCCGGTCTCACGCGCGGTGACCGGCATCGTCGACATCACCTGCGAGATCGGCGATGTCAACGAGCTGATGGCACCGCTGGTGCTCTCGGCGGTACGCGATATCGAAGAGCGATTGTTCGCCCTGTCCGCCCGCAGCGAGCAGAACCTGCTGCGCGAATACATGCGCAGCAAACGCCGCGGCCACGCCGCGGTGGTGGCGATGAACCGGGACACGGTGATCGCGACCCCGACGGTGTCACGGTTGATGGACTCGACCGATCAGATGATGATCTGGGACTGGATCAGCACCCATCTGGCCGCCAAGGACGAATGGGAAGGACCGCTGCGTTTCGCCGACGGGATCGACGTGCGGGTCCATGCCCGCCGGGTCGGTGAGTCCACCGATCCGCTCAGCGCGATCCTCGAACTGCGCCCGCTGGCCTCCCCGGCTCCGCCGCGACCGCGCGCCCGCCTGGCCCCCGCCGCGCCCGCCGGTGTGGCGCCGGCGACGCGTATCGCCGGCCGCAGCCTGGCCGCGCACCGACTCCAGGACCGGGTCGACGAGATCACCGCGACCGTCGCGCCGGTGCTGATCGTCGGTGAGTCCGGTGTCGGCAAAACCCATCTGGCGCGGCAGATCCAGCACCGCTGGGGCCGGCACGACCCGGTCCCGAGCGTCGATGCGTCGACGTTGACCCCCTCGGCGGTGGCCGAGTTGCGGGCGCGTCTGTCCGGCAGTTTCGCGTGCATCATCGAGCACCTCGACGAGGTCCCCGACGACGCTGTGGCTTCTACCCGGCGGTTGCTCGACGCTGCCGTCGAGCTGGGTGCACCGGTGATCGCCACCGCCACCTCGAGCACCCCCGACGATCTGCGGCATCAGGTGCAGACCCATGTGCGGCGCAGTGTGTGCATCCCGCCGCTGCGCCAGCGCATCGAAGATCTCACCGATCTCGCGCGGGAGTTGCTCGCCGCCGAACTCCCCGACCGTCCGACCCCGCAACTGCAACCGGCCGCGCATCGGGCGTTGATCGACCATCACTGGCCCGGCAACCTGCGCGAACTCGCCTCGGTGCTCAGTACCGCGGCGGCGCGGTCGATGGGATTCGACATCAAACTCGAACATCTGCCCGCCGACTACCGCACCCTCGGCGCCGGCCGCCGGTTGACCTCGCTCGAACGCACCGAACGCGAAGCGATCGTCCGCGCCCTCGACGAGTCCGACGGCAACAAATCCCTCGCCGCCCACCGACTCGGTGTGGCCCGCTCGACCCTCTACCGCAAGATCCGCGCGCTGGGCCTGGAAAACGAAAC
>NZ_JCAXDU010000052.1:0-1789 GCF_059759155.1 Rhodococcus sp. GQ147 | reverse complement strand
ATGAATGGCGGATTTGCCTACCATTCGCCCTACCGGCTTACACCAGGTACTCCATCACCTGGCCCAGCTACCTTCCTGCGTCACCCCATCGCTTGACTACTACAATCAGGGTCCCGTGCAGCCATCCCCACAGTTCCCGAAGGAACAGCGGAAACTTTTGGACGGTTAGCACAACTGATTCGCCATTGGGCGCGGATACACGGGTACGGGAATATCAACCCGTTGTCCATCGACTACGCCTGTCGGCCTCGCCTTAGGTCCCGACTCACCCTGGGCGGATTAACCTGGCCCAGGAACCCTTGGTCATCCGGCGGACGAGTTTCTCACTCGTCTTTCGCTACTCATGCCTGCATTCTCACTCGCGCAGCCTCCACACCTGGATCACTCCGGCGCTTCCACGGCTGCACGACGCTCCCCTACCCACCCACACCACTGCACACGTTCCCGCAGGAACGAATGGGTGTTGTGTGAGTGCCGCGGCTTCGGCGGTGTACTTGAGCCCCGCTACATTGTCGGCGCAGAACCACTTGACCAGTGAGCTATTACGCACTCTTTCAAGGGTGGCTGCTTCTAAGCCAACCTCCTGGTTGTCTCAGCGATCCCACATCCTTTTCCACTTAGTACACGCTTAGGGGCCTTAGCCGGCGATCTGGGCTGTTTCCCTCTCGACTACGAAGCTTATCCCCCGCAGTCTCACTGCCGCGCTCTCACTCACCGGCATTCGGAGTTTGGCTGATTTCGGTAAGCTTGTGGGCCCCCTAGACCATCCAGTAGCTCTACCTCCGGTGAGAAACACGCGACGCTGCACCTAAATGCATTTCGGGGAGAACCAGCTATCACGGAGTTTGATTGGCCTTTCACCCCTACCCACAACTCATCCCCTCAGTTTTCAACCTAAGTGGGTTCGGGCCTCCACGACGTCTTACCATCGCTTCACCCTGGCCATGGGTAGATCACTCCGCTTCGGGTCTAGAACATGCCACTACATGCGCCCTATTCGGACTCGCTTTCGCTACGACTACCCCACACGGGTTAACCTCGCGACATGCCACTAACTCGCAGGCTCATTCTTCAAAAGGCACGCCATCACCCACCACGAACTGAATCGTGCATCGGCTCTGACGGATTGTAAGCGCACGGTTTCAGGTACTATTTCACTCCCCTCCCGGGGTACTTTTCACCTTTCCCTCACGGTACTAGTCCGCTATCGGTCACCAGGGAGTATTCAGGCTTATCGGGTGGTCCCGACAGATTCACACCGGATTTCACGGGCCCGGTGCTACTCGGGTACTTCTCACGAGAGCCGGCAAGTTTTCGTCTACGGGATTCTCACCCTCTACGACAGGCCGTTCCAGACCACTTCGACTAACCAACCGGTTTCTTACTCTCGCCCGTCATGACAGTGACGGGAAGAAAAGCCCCACAACCCCACGGATGCAACGCCTGCCAGCTATCACACACCCATGGTTTAGCCTCATCCGCTTTCGCTCGCCACTACTCACGGAATCACATGTTGTTTTCTCTTCCTGTGGGTACTGAGATGTTTCACTTCCCCACGTTCCCTCCACACACCCTATATATTCAGATGCGGGTAACACGACATCACTCGTGCTGGGTTTCCCCATTCGGAAATCCTCGGATCACAGCTCGGTTGACAGCTCCCCGAGGCATATCGCAGCCTCCCACGTCCTTCATCGGCTCCTGGTGCCAAGGCATCCACCGTACGCTCATAAACACTTACAACAAAGATGCTCGCGTCCACTGTGCAGTTCTCAAACAACACACAACA
>NZ_JCAXDU010000051.1:0-1875 GCF_059759155.1 Rhodococcus sp. GQ147 | reverse complement strand
CGTGCAGTTGCCGGGTGATCCGTTGACGGACCTGGGTGACCATGAGGTTGGCGAGGGCGACGAGATGCCACTTGTCGACTGCGATCCGCGCGTCCGGCAGGGCGGTGCGGATCCCGGATCGACAGGTACAACAGCGCCCGCCCGCACACCCGCCTCGGCAACGCCCCACCCGCCGAGTACGAGGCAGCGCACTGCGCTGAGCCCACCAAGTCATCGCGACCGGCAATGACACCTGCATAGACGTGGCATCAACGCGTAGATGTTTCAGTTTCTTCTGTGCTGGGGCTGTGTCAGGTGCTGGACCGGGTGTAGGCAGCGGCGCGCACCACATCGTCGTCCTCCAGTCCAGCTCCTAGTGCTCCGCCCACGGTGGCCAGGCTGGCGGTGAGCCAGCTGATCTTCGCGTAGTCCAAAGCGTTCACTGGGTGACCGGCGACACCGGCCAGTACCTGCTCGTCGATGAGCAGCAGCGCGCCGACCCAGGACAGGATGAATAAGCCGAGGTAGAACACCACAACCCCGATGGCCACGGTCGCGGTGGTGGCCAAATTGAACAGGATCACCTGCTCACGTTGGGCTCGCCGCCGTGGGCGCTCCCACAAGTCGGCTCCCAGGATCAGGGTGGCACTCACCGCCCCGATCGCCATCACCGCCAGCAGGACCAGGCGCACCGGCCCGTAGGCCATGGCCAGTACCCATAGGTCCGAGGCCACCAATGTCAGCATGCCGGTGGCCGCTGCCACGACCATCGCCCGGGAGAGCCGGGCCACGAAGGCCCAAGGCTGGTTGGCGCGGATCATGCCCAGCAGCAACCGCACGTTGCCGCTCAGCACTCGGGCCGTGAACTGCACGACGTTGTCGTCCGGGCGTTCGTCGAGATCGGTGGACAGCTGGTGGGCTCTTCGAGCAAGATCCCGCTGGGCGTTGAGGTCTTCGGCGTCGTAGCCCAGGAGCTGCCCGACCACGTGCACGGTGGTCTCTTGCACCTTCTGCCGCACGTGCACGGCTCCCAGGGTTGGGACGGAGACCAGTCCTACCCCGTGCACGGGGCTGAGCTGGGTGAGCACCGGACGTCGGCCGGTCTTCAGGGGGATCTCGGTGAGCACCACGGCCAAATCCCAGTTCTCCTCCAGCACGCGGTTTCGGGCCGCCTCCAGCAGGTCCAAGGTCTCGGTGGGTGGATCGACCAGCCGGTCTTCGGCCATCTTCAGTTGCCAGCGCACTCCCGGATACCGCTGCACCAAAATCTTGCGCACCGAGGTGGTGACCTCGGGGCCGAGCATCGCACTCAGGGATGGTGAGACCACCAGGCCGATGAGCAGCTCGGCATCGGAAAGGGGTTCGGCAGGATCGGCGGTGGATCGGCGACGCTTAGCAGTCACCGCTCCATGGTGAGGCAACCACGGGCCGATTGCCACTGGCTCGATGGAGCCCCAAGGTTTCGTGCAGCACCGCGGGCCGGATTCGGTGGTCGCCTCGATCCCGGAGAGAGCGGTGCTGCTCACTGCGAAATCCTCTCCCCGCCGACGCCGCCAGCGCGAAGACATCACAGCCAGCGGGCCCGGGACCTGCCGGTGTCGAGGACGGCTTCTCGATGATGCTGCAGTGACGGATCGGTTGAAGTGCTTCGGCGGTGTGGGAGCAGTGATCAGCGTGGGGCCGGTCGATTCCGTTCGGACAGGTGATGCATCGACTGCCCAGCGGCAGGTGCGGTACTGATGCGGGGGTACCCGGTGCAGGGGTGTCAAGGCCCAGCTCCGAAGACGGCAAGCCGGGCACGTGAAAGGCGAATTATGGCCCGCCGCAACCCGAGCGGGAAGGCATGTGTGGCACGAGGCGCCGAAGACGGGCCGGGCGTTTACTGCAGAGATAAAT
>NZ_JCAXDU010000050.1:0-2308 GCF_059759155.1 Rhodococcus sp. GQ147 | reverse complement strand
CTCCGGACCGCTGCGCGACCTGCTCCCCGACCGTCCACTTGGTGCCTTGGAAGGTGTGGGCGCTGACCGCGGCGGCCAGCAGCGAGGTGCGCACCACCATGCCCTTGCCGGTCTTTTCCCGGGATGCCAGCGCCGCCGAGACCCCGGCGGTGCCGTGCACGCCGGCGAGCACGTCGGCGATCGGCACCCCGATGCGGGTGGGTTCGCCGTCCGGGGTTCCGGTGACGGACATCAGTCCGGCCTCTCCTTGGGCGATCTGGTCGTAGCCGGCCCGGGATCCTTCCGGACCGTCGTGCCCGAATCCGGTGATGGACAACGTGATCAGCCGCGGGTTCAGGTCCTCGAGCACGTCGGTGGGAAATCCCAACCGGTCGAACGCGCCCGGCCGCAGGTTCTCGATCAGCACGTCCGCCCGCCGAATCAACCGGCGCAGCGCCTCCTTCCCGTCCTCGCTCTTGAGGTCGAGGACGATCGATTCCTTGTTCCGGTTCGCCGACATGAAGTACGACGACTGCGGGTCGTCGGCGGGGCCGACGAACGGCGGGCCCCAGGTGCGGGAGTCGTCACCGGTGCCCGGGGCTTCGACCTTGATCACGCGGGCACCGAGATCTCCGAGCATCATGGCGGCGATCGGGCCGGCCAGCGCCCGGGAAAGGTCGAGCACGAGGATGTCGTTGAGGGGTCCGACAGTCATAAAGGATCCGTTCCGGTCCGAAAGTGAGTGGGGGTCAGGGTGTGCGCAGGCGCACGTTGACCTGCTTGGTCTGGGTGAATCCAGCGATCATGCCCTCGAGCGAGACCTCGCGGCCCAGGCCGCTCTGCTTGTAGCCGCCGTAGGACTGGCCCACCATCTGGCCGCCGCCCTGGTTGACCTGAACCCACCCGGTTTCCAGGGCGTGGGCGGTGGACAACGCCAGATCGAGGTTGTGGGTCCACACGTACGCGGCGAGCCCGTAATGCGAGTCGTTGGCCATCTCGATGACGTCGGCGTGGTCGGTCCACGGGATGGCGACCAGGGCGGGACCGAAGATCTCCTCCCGGGACAGGCGCCAGGAGTTGTCGGCTCCGGAAAAGACGGTGGGTCCCATGTAGTAGCCGTCGGAATTCCCGACGGTGTCGGGCGAGCCGTCGAGGACCGTCGAGACCCTGCTCGAGCCGAGGCCGTCGTCGAGGAACCCGCAGACCGACGCGAACTGTGCCTCGTTGATAATGGCGCCCATGTCCGTGGCCTCGTCCAACGGGTTGCCGACCGTCAACCCGGCCAGGGAAGTGACGAGCCGGCCCAGGACGTCGTCGTAGATGTCCTGGTGCAGGAACAGGCGGGAGCCGGCGGTGCAGCTCTGGCCCTGCCGGTGCATGCGGGTCGAGAGCAGCAGCTGATGGATGAAGTCGTCGCTGATATCGACATCGGGGAAGACGATCGACGGGTTCTTCCCGCCGAGTTCGAGGGAGACGTGCGCCAGGCGCTCACTCGCGTCGCGGGCCACTCGTTGTCCGACCTCGGTGGAGCCGGTGAAGGAAATTTTGTCGACACCACGGTGCTGCACGAGCGCCTCACCGACCACCGGGCCGGATCCGGTGAGGACGTTGAGGACACCGGCGGGCAGGTGTTCGGCGCAGATTTCGGCGAGCAGCAGCACGCTCAACGGGGCCGCATCGGCCGCCTTGACCACCACGGTGTTGCCCGCCACCAGTGCCGCGGGGATCTTGAATCCGGCGATCATCAGCGGCGAGTTCCAGGGCAGGATGGCGCCGATGACACCGAGCGGCTCCTGCCGGGTGTACTGGAGCTGGTCGTCCCCGGCGGGCAGAACCGTGCCCTTGATTTCGCCGGCGACACCGGCGAAGTACCGGAACAGGTTCGCCAGGGTCAGCACTTCGGGGCGGGCCTGGGTGCGCAGCGCGTTGCCGGTGTCGAGGGCGGTGAGCCGGGCCAACTCCTCGGAACGGGCGTCGATGGCATCGGCAATCTTCGCCAGAATCCGAGCGCGGGCGGTGAAGTGCTGGGACCGCCACTGCGGGAACGCCTTGTGTGCCGCACGCACCGCGCGGTCGACATCCTCGGGGCCCGAGGAGGGGACCCGGCCGATCACGTGCTCGCGCAGGATCGGGGTCGTCACGTCTCTCCATTCGCCCGACAGGGCTTCCACCCACGCCCCGTCGACGAACATCGGGTAGTCGCGGGCGTCGGGGATGTGAAGGTCCGCGAGGGAGGGCTGCGTGGAAGTCATGGGTGGCGTCTCCTTGCCGGATGTATGCCTGTACTCGGGGTGGTATCAGCGCGATCCCTGGATCGGGGCAGGATGAG
>NZ_JCAXDU010000049.1:0-2393 GCF_059759155.1 Rhodococcus sp. GQ147 | reverse complement strand
GGTGCTGGACGATCACCTCCTCCAGAGACCCCAAATCTAGTGGGAGAATGACTGTCCCCGAATCGGTTTGAGCGGTCTCGACATCGACGAACAACACCCGGTTCATGTCCGCGCCGGCTGCCTTCAAGCGCGGTGCAACGGTGAACTCACGAGAATCCTCCGAGTGGATGTACAGCACATTCCGCGGTGTGCCGTGCAGCTCACCTTCTAACCTTCCCATGGTGATCTGGGCACAGATCTGTACCGCCAGCGTGGATTTGCCTAGTCCCTCGCGGCCGGCAAGCAGGGTCAGCGATCCGGCAGGGATCCAATCCTCCATCACCCACCTGATGCGCTGCATCTTCACATCCGAGCCACGGGTGAGCTTCAATCGTCGAGCTGGTCGACCGCCGAGGTCGACCGGTTCGAACTCATCGAGGCCGTAACCTGCTGCGATGTGGTCAGCGGCGTCCTTACCGGCCCGGGCAACCACGACTGCGACGCCACAGGCAATCGGCTCGACGAGCTCGTGGACCTGCATCGCATGCCGCCGTCCTGGTTCATCGTCGTCCGCAACGATCACCACAGTGTGGCCGGCCAAGGATGACCAGTCGAACAGATGGGCCTTTCCCGCACCCATCGCCGAGCACACCGCAACACCACCGGCCGATTCGACGGCGTGGACATCCTTCTCACCCTCGACGATATAGACCGTTGTGCCAGTGGCTATTCCGTCGATTCGTTCGACTCGATACAGATCGCGGCCGCCAGTGTTGCCAGACTGACGGAACTTCTTGCGGCCCCGATCGTCGTAGGTACGGTGCACCATACGGCCGTCCCGGTAGGTGTACCGAGTACCGGTTGTGTCATCGAAGAGATCTCGCATCGTCAGTCCGACCGCATCGAGCACAACCTGCTTGTCGTCGGCGTGACTATTCATCAGCACCTGGCCGGCAATCTGCCGGAACGTCACCGACCGGTCCGCTTCGGAATGCCCGGGCGCCTGTGCCGATGCCGTGGCATCCGGCCCGTCCTTCCATATCAACCCCTGCTCACGCCACCGTTCACGGAGTCGATCCAGAGCAGTCATATCCCCCACCATCCTTTGCACATCACTGATCGAATGAAGTCACGCTTCGGAAGACCGAGGCCGGGAGTCGAGGGACTCCCGGCCTCGTTAGACACCTGTCGGAACGCTTGCTGGAAGCCGAATTCAGACGTCGCTCAAAGGACTACGAATCGACAGGTCGAACAGAGAGATACGTGCGCGATGCGCTTTCAATCCCCAGAGGGTTATGGATAGACTCACTCGCCGCACGACTCTTTTCGGTTGCACTACGATGCCGCCAGTGGGACTCAGGAGTGGCAGCTCCCCCACGGTGGCGTCGCTTTTTCTGTACTCACGCGACACCGGGGTGGTCATCGGTACGCGTCATCAACCGGGATTCGATGTACTCGTCGACGTCGGTCCAGCGGTAGAGCACCCGCTTTCCGTCGACCTTCACGAACTTTGGGCCGGTGCCCTTATAGCGCTGGGTCGCGAGGGACGCGACCGTGGTGCGCATGTATTCGGCAACCTCATGCGGAGTGCCGAAGGGCGAGTTTCCTCGGACAGTCATATGCATCCTTTCGATCGTGTAGCGATCATTTCGATCGTTACACGATGAGAGTGTATGTCGATACATCAACTGTCAAGAGGATCTTCCAACGATCGAAATGATCGTTTATTCTTCGTCCATGACCGCGCCGCAGAAGAAGAATCCCCTCGGGCCAACAGGTCGAACGGTGGCCGCCAACGTGCGACGTCTACGCACCAGACACGGTCTGGCCTATACCGAGCTGGCGGCAAAACTCGAAGAACTCGATCGGCCCATTCCGACCCTCGGTCTCCGCAAGATCGAGAATGAAGAGCGACGTGTGGACGCCGATGACCTGATGGCGCTGGCCATTGCGTTGGGCGTCCACCCCAACGCGTTGTTGCTGCCTCCGACGAAGGATCCCTCGCATCTGGTGACGGTGACCGGGGCAGGAACCAGATCGGCTATGGATATCTGGATGTGGGCCGAGGGGTCCGCGCCGATCATCTATACCGATGTCCCCGACCATGTTCCGGAAAGCCAGCGCGCCGAGTACGCAGAAGCAGCCTTCAAGACGAACGCATCGCCGGAAATGCAGGACTGGACGAAGGATCCAAACGTAAGGATCGGCGACCGGGCCGGCGATGGCGACCATTGAACCGTACGAGACGAAAGCAGGACGTCGCTACCGAGTCCGTTATCGCACGCCGGATCGTCGTCAGACGGACAAGCGGGGATTCAAGACCAAACGTGACGCAGAAGCGTTCGCCGCGACCGTCGAGGTACAGAAGCTGACCGGTTCCTACGTTGCACCTTCGGGCGGGAGGGTGACATTCG
>NZ_JCAXDU010000048.1:0-2562 GCF_059759155.1 Rhodococcus sp. GQ147 | reverse complement strand
GCACGCGAATCGCCCTGAACGAAGTCGTCCAAGAATTGATCCGCATCAAGTTCGGCGGTTGACCACTCTCCGCGGCCCCGCACATCACGCTCGTTGGCTGCCCCAGGCGACCCAGTCTGGAAAGATCATCATCGAGTGTCCGGCCCCACCCCCTGCGGGCCGGACACTCATCTATGTGGCAGCGTGCCGGCCTTCCCGCGGATCATTTCTTCCTGCCAAAAATCGGGACACACCTCTTGCAGAAGTTCTGACACCCGGGAAGGGCCGGCCCAAAGGGGTGCTCACCAACTACTCGGATCGAGAAGTTCTGCCGCACCCATGAGCCGTACCCGGCCGACCTTCCGCAGTCCCGGCCATACGAACGGTCTCGTGCCACTCCACCGGCCCTGGTTCCGATCGACCACAAATCAAGATCCCTACACACCTCATGCACTAAAGCTGCGACCACGAAGAACAGGGTGGTCCGGGTAGGACGGAAGTGTGTTTTCCCAGAGGAGTCGCCGAAACATCTGACTTGGTTGGCGTGTCCTACATAAAAAATTGATCTTGCGTGTGAGGGTGTCACGCATGGATATGAGCGGGGGATCTCTCAGTGGGGACTGGGAGCAGTTGTGGCTGCCTCTGTGGCCGCTCGCAACGGACGATTTGTTGCTCGGGGTCTACCGGATGTCTCGCCAGGATGCGCTCGATCGGCGATACCTTGAGGCCAATCCGCAGGCGCTGAGCAATCTTCTCGTTGTCGATGTCGATCATCCAGACGCGGCACTGCGAGCCCTGTCTGCCGCCGGCAATCATCCCTTGCCGAACGCGATCGTGGAAAACCCGCGCAATGGACACGCACATGCGGTGTGGGCATTGGCCGAACCTTTCACACGCACCGAGTACGCCAGGCGTAAGCCACTTGCTTATGCCGCAGCGGTGAACGAAGGGCTGCGCCGAGCTGTCGATGGCGATGCCGCCTATTCGGGGTTGATGACGAAGAACCCGACTCACTCGGCCTGGGACACACACTGGATCCACGCCGAGACTCGATCGCTGGCAGATCTCGAACATGACCTCGGAAAGCACATGCCGCCACCGCGGTGGCGGCAGAGCAAACGTCGTCGCGAAAACCCAGTCGGACTCGGACGTAATTGCATGCTCTTCGAGACGGCACGCACTTGGGCATACCGCGAATTACGTTGTCATTGGGGAGATCCCGAAGGTTTAGAGAAAGCGATTCAGGTCGAAGCCGCAGACCTTAACGCTGCCTTCTCCGAGCCTTTGCCGGTAAGCGAAGTACGAGCTATCGCAGCCAGCATTCACCGCTGGATCGTCACCAAGTCCCGCATGTGGGCCGATGGCCCTGCGGTTTACGAAGCCACCTTCGTCGCTATCCAATCCGCTCGCGGACGCAAGATGACGGAGAAGAAGCGCGAGGCCAATCGTCGCCGTGCAACGAAGTACGACCATGACCTCGTGAGGAAGGAGGCGACCGATGGGAGCTGAGACGCCGGCCAGGCGAACCCGCACAGCTCGCGAAGTGGCGGAACGAATCGGTGCGTCCCCACGCACGGTGCGGCGCATCATCGCGGAGCCTCGAGCTTCATACGAAGCTCGAGCAGCCGAACGTCGGAAGCGAGTACTCGAACTCCGTGCGAGCGGGATGAAGCTGCGTGAGATCGCGGTGGAGGTAGGTATGTCGGTCGGTGGAGTAGGGACGATCCTGCATCACGCCCGTAAGACCGAGCAGTCCAAGACTGAGGGAGCTATGGCATGAACGACGCCATATCGGCCCGCATCACTGCAATGCAGACCCAACTGACTGCTGTACATACCGAGCTACGTGCTCTAGCGGAGCTGGTGGACATGCTTGATGCCGACACCCTCGATGCTGAGACCGAAGACTCAGTACGCGAAGTGATCGACTCTCTGGCAGACGCTGGGCGAGCTTTAGTCGGCGCCGACGAGCCGCTCCAGGCCGCAATTCATCACGCCCGGCGACTGCCTTAGTCAGCTTCTGTTCGATCGATGGCAAGCCACCGCGAAGCGGTGGCGCGGCAGAACCTCGTTTTGCCCCTGAGGAGGTGACGCGAATGCACGAAGCATGTCGCACTTGCGCGCCTTGTCCTGTTATCTGTAAGATCGACCCCTGGTGTACCTCGTGCACCCAAAATCAGGCCCGGTGGTTCCTTTGGACCCGGGCCTTTGTTATTTCCACGCCAGCCCGAGCTCCGCCCGCTCGTGCAAGCGTCATGCTCTTTCGTCCGCGATTAAGACCTCCGAACCTATGGCCGGCCAACCCTTCGGGTTGCGTCGGCCTGACCCGTTCTAGGGCGTCTACGCGGCCGCTTCCCTCACTCCGTCCATACCAACCCCCGCACCAGAGGTCCGGGGGTTTTTTCATGCCCGGATTCGGTCGCGGCTGCGCCTCGACGGTCTCCGGTTGCCCCAAGGAGGCACCCATGACTTGCTCCGCCTGCTCCTCGCCTGCTCCCGAACCGCGACCCTCACGCAAGGAGGCGGTCCAGCAACTCGCGATCCGATCGTTGGCGTTCTTGTTTCGCCACTGCACGCGAATAG